>JACROE010000001.1 GCA_016214565.1 Candidatus Kerfeldbacteria bacterium
TGCCCCCCCACCTCAATCCTCTCCCCATGCTCCCAAGGCGCATCCGCCTTTGGCGGAGAGGGGAGAGGGGAGGGTGAGGGGGTTACCAGATTTGATTCTCGACGCCGGCCCATTGCCGCGGCGAAAGCCATCCACAATCGCCAAAGTCGTTGATGAAGAAATTCTTATTATACGACAAGGAGCGATCAAGTTATGATTGACTGGAAATATATTCATACGGAACCACTTGAAGCCTTGACTGATTCAGGCACAATTCAACAACTCTGTGACCAGTTTCAGATCAAGCCCACTCGCGGCGCTGGGCAGAATTTTTTAATTGATCCGAGCATCCTAGATGAGATGCTCGAGGCGGCGGAGATAAAAAAGAGTGACTCTGTTTTAGAAATTGGATCGGGATTCGGTGCCCTGACCATAGCTCTAGCGCAAAAGGCTAAGCAGGTGATAGCGGTGGAAAAAGACCCGCGGATTTTCGAGGCATTGGCAAAAATTGTGGAGTCACATAAGAATGTGAAGCTCGTGCAAGGAGACATTCTGAAAATTCCTAATTACCAATTACCAATTCCCAATCTTCATAACCCCTCCATGCCTCCCCTTATCTTAAGGGGAGGAGACGATTTCGATCCCCCTCTTAAGTTAAGAGGGGGTAGGGGGAGTTATGAGAACTATAAACTCGTCGCCAATCTACCCTACAGTATTACTTCGGCTGTATTGAGGAGATTCATTTCACCCTCCCCTTCATCCCCTCCCATCGAGGGAGGGGAGATGGATGGGCGACCAAAACTTCTTGTGGTTATGGTCCAAAAAGAGGTGGCCGAGCGCGTTTGTGCCCAGCCCGGAGAAATGTCTTTATTGTCAGTGGCCGTTCAATTTTACGCCAAGCCGGAGATTGTGCGAATTGTGCCACGCAGCGCTTTTTGGCCAGAGCCAGAGGTGGAGAGCGCGATTCTTCGGATTGTTATGCATCAAAAACCCCTCACCTTAGTCCTCTCCCCAGAGGGGAGAGGGAGCAAGGGTGAGGGGGAAAATTTAGAGAAAAAGTTTTTTCAAATCGTTCGCATAGGCTTTTCATCTCGCCGCAAACAATTACAGAACAATTTAGCCGCTGGCCTGCATATTTCCAAT
>JACROE010000003.1 GCA_016214565.1 Candidatus Kerfeldbacteria bacterium
GCGAGCCCGAAACCATCGGCTGACACTCGGTCTTTCCGAAACGCGTTTCCTGTTCGAGAAAATTCAGGCGGCGTGTGTCCGCGCCGCCGAAGGTCGATATTTCCACGCATCACCAGTATGAAAAAGTGCAGGCGGGTCAGATATGGGCGCTGTTCGGAAACCACCGATTTTATTGCCCGAGCTTGTCGAGGGCCATGCCATGTACCCGCCAAAAAGCTACCCTTCGACGGGCTCAGGGAATAACTTTTTGACGTTTTCGAACAGCGCCATCGATATGAGACTCCTCGGCAGATAGATTGTTCTCAATATACCTCAAGGGTGAGATAAGGCCAATCGACCAGTGCGGCCTCCGGGTGTTGTACCACAGGAGACAGTCCATGAGCTCCCGGTTGAAGGCTGAGAGATCATAGGAGAGCAGGCCCCGGCGTCTTTGAATGAAAGCTTCCGACAGGGTCCGGTTGAAACGCTCGATCTCTGCATTCATCTGGGGAGATCTGGGATAGCAGAAGAAATGGGTGATCCCTGATTTGGTACGGTAGAGTTCAAAGTGATCGCTGAATTCGCTCCCATTGTCCGTCTGCACGTGGGTGAGAGAAAGAGGTGCGACCTCCCGGAAAGTGGCCATGAAGTCCGCGGCGGTTTTGGAGCTGTGGGAGGCGTAGGCATAAGCGAAAGCGAACTTGGTCTCCAGGTCTATGCCCGTCAGGATGTAGCGTTTCATGCCATTCGTGAAACGCACGATCGTATCTGCCTTCACAAGCCCGCCCGTATGACCCTTGCTCCGCAATTTCTTCCTAATCTTCTTGGGCTTCTGCGCCACGAGCCTTCCCGTCTGCCCATAGAGGGAGAGCTTCTTCGGATCTCGGAGTTTGCCCTGTTTCTTCAGATCAGAGAGCATCCGGCCCACCGTGGAGTCGGATGGGGTTCCCAGATCATCTTCCTGGATGAGTTTGGCCAGCTTTTCCTTGCCGAGCTTCTCACGGAGACGCTCCTGGAGGATGAGGTTTTCTATGGGCTTCGGGATGACGCGGGTCCGCCGGTGCTTCGGCGTCGTGCTCTGGGGGACGAGGGCTTCCAGCTTACCGCCGGACTCATCCAGGATCTTCTGCCATCGGAAAAGGGTGGGGCGGGAAACGCCATAGGCTTCCCGAGCTGCCGCCTCCCCGTGCTTCTTCCAGAACACAAGTATTTTGGCCCGCTCCTCTGCTTCCTGGGTGATCATATCCCGGAAGCGTAGCGCTTCGTTGTAGGCGCTAACCAGGCCCCGGGTGCCGGCTATTTTGTTGTAGATCTGCATGACTTTTCGGAGGGCCGAAAAGTCTCATATGTATCTGAACTTGTGCATCGAACGGGTTAGGTTAAGTTAAGAGCGCCAACACTTCAAATCACCCTTTGATCTTGCTTCCCTCAATGGACTCGAGATAAACAGGGCAAGCAAAATAAATGATGATCTCAGGTGTTGCGGGCCTGGGTTTTATGTCGGCCCGCGCGAGCGTGGGAAGCGGAGTCTACTTCGGAGAAAGGAAGAGCGAGCTGAGCGAATCTCCGTCATGGATCCGTCGGATCGCGTCCGCGAGGAGGGGCGCAATTGAGAGCATCGTGATTATCAGCCTGCTCGTTTGCAACTTTTCTGCGGGGTGCGCAATAGAGTCCATCACGACGAGTTCTTTGATGGGACTGGCGTCGAGTCGGGTAATGGCATCGCCGGACGCGAGAAAGTGAGTGGCATAACCGTAGACACTGAGCGCGTCCGCGTTCATGGCGGCCTCGGCATCGGCAATGAGAGTTCCTGCAGTATCGATCAGATCGTCGACCAGGAGCACGTTTCGTCCCTTCACGTCGCCGATGATCTTGATGGAGCCTCTCGTGACCTTGCCGGGTTCCGGCCGAGTTTTGTCGAAGATGACGTAGTCGCCCTGGTTGAGTAATGTTGCATACGCTTTCGCTCTGGGGCCGCCGCCTTTATCGGGCGATGCCACAATAAATGGACTAGTGAGCAGCGTCCGAAGGTAGGGGATGCTTGCGACGGAGGCGTACAGGTGGTCGACAATCATGTTTCTTCCGAAGAACCCCATGGTTACTTCCGAGTGAAGGTCGAAAAGAAGTGCCCGGTCGGCTCCGGAGTTGGAGAGTATGTCGATCACAACTCTCGCGCTGATAGGAACGCGGGGGCGGTCCTTGCGGTCTTGTCGGTTGTATCCGAGATACACCGGCACAAGAGTAACGCGTTTAGCCGAAGAGCGGCGGGCTGCATCCGCGAGAAGGATCATCTCCATGAGATTTTCCATCGGCGGGTGCGTGGCGTTGATGATGAATACGTCCGCGTCGCGGACATCTTCCAACAACTGGATATGGACTTCGCCATCGCTGAACTTTCTGAGGTCAGCCCTTCCAGGATCTATGCCGAGCTTTCGGCACACATCCTGGGCCAACGAGGCGCTCGTTGTCCCTGAGAACACTTTAACTCTCCACATCATAGTACCTTTCTCCTTTAGCTGATGAAATTGTAAACCTGAATACGATAACGGTGTAACTGTGGGAATTACAGCACCGAATAAGACGAAAGTCCACCTTGTAGATTCAGTTTCTAAGGTACGGAAGCCATGTTGCGTCCTCGGTTCGAATCCCACCGCAAGTATCAAAAAATTCCCCGATAAACGAGGCGTATGGCGCGCTCACCTAACTACATCAAGCACCTCGTCAAATTTCTCGAAGCAATAGTCCGCTTGGCCGGATCTTTTCCACATCAAGCCCGTACCAATGCCCGCTTTTTTGGTTGGTAGAATATCCTTTCCCACGTCGTCGCCGATATAGAGGATCTCATTCGGCGGCAGTTGGGAGAGTTCGATCATTTTATAAAACCCATCGAGTGCCGGCTTTGGTTCTTTCACCATTCCCGCATTGAGAAAATGTGAAAACCACTTTGGATCGACGCCCAACTCTTGGAACACCTTCTCTAATTCGAGGTTAGAGAACGTGGAAATTGGCACCATTTTTCTCAATGCATCCAGGACTTGCGGTATGTTATCATTGGCAAGCCTACAGAACTTCGCCGGGTCTAAAGAATTGACTTGCTCGGACCAATACTTGGACGGTAATCCCAAGGACCGAAACACCGCAGAATTGCTCCTCTCATGTCTTTGATATAACTCCTCAAATTCTTTTATCAATTCTGGGCTGACGGTCCTTCCCGTTGCCGAAGCATAGAAGTTATAGCGAAGCTTGTCATGGGCATCCTTATTTATGGAGCCGATCGTATCACCGAAATCAAACCAAATGTGCCGGATCATAATGGTGGAATAATTCTTTGCGGTTCAAACGGACAAGAAAGTATACCAGTAAAAACCGGATAATTTGATCTCACCGCAGGCATCAACCCCGGATGCGGGGCGACGGACTCGTCCGCGCGGGCTTCGGCCCTCTTTTTTGAAAAAAATTGGCGGCTACGAATTTAGGCCGACTTCCATCAAGCAGAGAAAATGGTCGGCCTCCACTTTTTTGACTTCCGAATTTATAAGATGCCATTGGCGAGAAAGTAGCATGTGGTCTTTCTGTCCTCTGCCAGGTGTGGTTTCAATATCGACAAACGCTTCCCGATATAAATCATTTTCATAAATATCGGGAAGCAGGGCGACAACATTGTTGTAATTGAAATCCGCGCCTATCAATGTTGGTCGTTCGGAAATGGAAATGCAAAACTCGGCAATGGCACTTCTAACGTTTTTCAAATCCGGTTCAGCAAAATCTCGTTTGAAATAATGGAACGGCACCATATGTCCGTTTGCGATATTGATTGAAGTTCCATTGTAGTCGACCTCGCAAACTAAAAAACCAACATCAAATGATACCCACTTATCTCCATTCGGTCGTATAATTGAGAGTCCAGGATTTGGAACTTTGTGAAAATCTGAATGGACAATCGGAAATTTACTAAGCGTAACCAAAGATAATTGCTGGTCGCTTTTTATATGAGAACGACCGTATGAATGATTTGCGGTAAAAGAATACCCAAGACGCTTAGCAATAATCTCCGATTGAGTAGTTTCTCCTTTTTTGAGTGGAGTGTGTGCTTCTTGAATCGCAATCACATCTGCGTTTTCATCTCGCAATTTTTTAATAAAATAATCGAGATTTTCTTCGTCATAAGAAATTGCATCCTCTAAGGATTCTCTAAACATGTAACCGCCCGCGATGTTCCAACAGATAAATTTCATAATTATTTTAAAATCCCGCCAATATAGTCAAAAAATAGTCGGGGTTATTGCTTACCGTTTACTTAATGTCCTGTGTTTTCTGTGTTTCACGAAGGATCGCTCCCACCTCGGGACTGACATCTAATCTGGAAAATGGGATGGAGTAGAGCACGTATCCTTCGCGGCTACGGAAAAGCTCCCGTAGCTCCTCGGTTTCTTCGGGGCAGGCATCTTTGAACGGTTTTATGTTGCCACCTAATTTTACAAGGAGATTTTCACCGGTTGATGTTGCTCCAGAAAAGCGCTCTACAAGCACGAGATTATCTTTTTGCAGCTCCGCGAAACGCAGTTGCGCTTCCTCAGCCGACGTGCAACGCGCGATCTCCGGGTATATTTTTAAAAAACCGAGAAGATGGGATCCTCCCTTTTTTGAACTCCATAAATTATTTCGCAGTATGGCCAAGAGATCATCATCGGTCATTGTCAGGAAATTTTCACGGGTGAGCGTTCCGTTTTGGTATAGCGCTCTTCCTGTAACGCTGGCCAGTACGTGCTCCGCGTTGCGGGACCGCGGATTGTAATAAAGATTTTTGAACATAAGAGCCCGGAGCCGAAGAAATTGCGCGAGGGCGTCGGGCGAAGAAAAGTAGATGTTGTTTCCTTCTCTTTTCACATCCGCCCAAGGCGCGCACACGGAGGATCCGCTTCGGGCGGCCTCCTGGACCATCTTTTCTACTTCCTGATAGTCGGGATCTTCCAGGCAGGTTGGGAAGCGTATGCTCCCGCCAATATACGCCGCCGCATCGCTTCCGACATAAGAAATCTTGTCGGCCACGTCCAGAATTTCACCCAGAAGCCCTTGCCCCTGCACCGCTTCAGTTAGTATGTGCCGATCGGGTAATTGCTTTTCGGTTTTCTTCCAATCCGTAACCACGGAAAACGTCGGGGATCGTCGTTCCGGATACAGCTTAAAAGCGTCTCCGTAATGCGTGTCTTCATCGAACATTTTCCAATCGATGCTTTTGGTGCGATCGCCACCGGCGGGCGTCAAAACATCATGAGTATAAGCGGCAATCTGCAAAGTTCTAAGTTCTTCTTCCGACAATCCTGTGTTGCGGCCGATAAGGGACGCGACTGCCAGAACGTTACAGGAGTGGAAATAGCGATCATGCGGAAAATTATCTTGCAGTTCGCCGGGACCGGCAGGAACCGTAAGCCAGGCCAACTGTCGGATCCGCCGAAGGCGCCAGAGCCAAAGTCCATCTTCTAATCCCCGCAAGAGTCCGTTCTCGGCCTTTTGATCGACGGCACAGGCAAAACCAAATATTTTGTTAAAAACCGGCCCGGCAATAAGAGGGTCGAATAGGTCCTCGAAAATCGCCCTGTTCCAGCGCAGCCGCGACCGGGTTCCTGGATCAAGCTGCTCGATCCATTCCGGTTCTGGCACCAGCGACTCGTCGTCCCACGTTCTTCTCTCATATGAACTTTGGTAAGCATCATCAACCGCCAGTATCACAACCCGGGGATCTGGAGATCGGCCCACTGCGAATTTTCGCAACGATGACGCAAGCCAGGGTTGTTCCAATAATTTTCCCGGTCCGGAGTATCTGACACGAGATCCGGGCGGCTTCTCCATCATGGGCAGAAACTTCAGCGGCCCGATGTGGGCGTAGTTGCAGCTTTGCTTAAAAAATTCCGGAGAGAAATGCTCTGCGGGTTCGGGAGTATTTTCATATTGGCCCAATTTATTAAGCACATACGGAATAGTACCGTACCACTATGCGCCGGGCAAGTTGCTTCACGGCATCAAGTTCGGCTTATTAACTCTCCAAAGTTCCAATATCACGATGGGTACAAAAATAACCCATATAAAATAGGATGATTTTTAGGTGCTCCCCAACCCAGACTTGAATTCAACCAGATTCCAGCATTCCCGCTACCTCGTCGACCACCAGGATGACGATACGCCGGAATTCGTGGCGCTCCGGGCGCTGCGCGGGAAGGTGTACATCGCTTCCCCGGCATCATTGTGGTGAACACGGACGGCAACCGGAACTTCCCGTACGTCAACGACGGCGGCGAGTATCTGGTCCAAGACTGGTTCTGGACTGGCCGAAAAGTCTATAGCCTTGCCTTTGGACCTCCTGAACAAACTTGATGGTTCATATTGGCAAAAAGAAATGGGATGGTGTAGTAATGTACTGACTTCGGTCCCTCTGCCACTAGCCGCTTGATAACATGGAGAGATTTTTCTTGTGAGCGATAGTTCACATCAGATGCTGGATGGCCTTTCAGTAAAGCTATTGGGACATGATTGGATGGTTCAAGGAAAAGGGCCGCAGTTCTATCTTGAAGAGGCCTCGAGAGCTTGTCGTTTTCAGTGAAAAATACAAACTCAATATCGTAGCCAATATATGCCAATGCTCCAGAGCTTACCGCAGATGGTCCCAATTCCTTTGCGGAACTACACGCTCGGGCATAGATAATTTTATCGGAAAGCAATGCCGCATCTTCTACGCTCATGATAATTTCGTTGTCTTGACCGGCGACGGCCCGGTCATCGCCGTGCCCGTTCAGCACCACAAGCATCCGTATGCCGGACTTCTTGCGGAGTATCCCGAGGAATCGTTCTTTGTTCGCTTTCTTTTTCGAGAGATCAATACGCTCGAACCCTTTTCCCTTGGATTCGTTCAGGATAAAATCACTCCAGCAAGAAAGATATCGCGTTGTATCTTCATATTCGGGTCGTGTGATAAGCAGTAATCCTGGCATTACGTAGTGTTTATCGTCATCTCCTCCAAAAGCTGACCTCTGCCGAGTGCCTGCAGAAACTCAAGTTGCGATTGAGCGACTTGTCTTCCCACGCGGTCATCTTGCTCGACTCTTTCGATAAGCTCATCTCGGGTAAATTCACCTTCTGCTCCAATGGAAATTTTTACATCATCCGGGATAAGTTTTAGTCGGGCAACGATAAGTTGCTTTAATGCTTCGGGTATTTGTTGTTATATTTGTCGGGCCGCCTCTTAAGTCATGGTTTGATGATATGTAACTTTTCCACCTGTTCCAAAATTTCTTTCCCTCGAGGAGTATTTTGGGCAACCTCAAAATAGGCAACCTTCCATGTAACAGGATCGCCATCAATAGTTGCGACGATTTCATCGCGGGTGCCAAGCGGGAGATTAGCATAAGCCCTTAAGAATTGCTCCCTAATGTTTGAATGGGGGTGTTGTGGGGTGGTTTCGCTCATTGATTACAGTATATATAAGTTCGCGGGACTCGTAAACAGAGAGTCCCATATCGGGCAAAAAACTAGCGTTTACCTTGCGTAAACCCTTTGATGCGGTCCTCGAATTAGCCGCTTGTCCTGCTCCCCAGCCCGGACTTGAATTCAATCGGGCAAGCAACCCCAAGCTCTTTAGGGGATGTTTCTAACGAGGCCGCGACGCGGCTCGGTCTCATCCTTTGGGAGCAGATCCAAGAATAACTTTTATGGCATAATGTTGTAATATTGTACCCATGACAGATCAGATCCAAAGAATCACCACAAAGGGGATTTTCGCAAAAGACGGGAAAGTATTGTTCCTGCAAGATCCCAGGGGATCTTGGGAATTGCCCGGCGGAAAGATTATTTTTCAGGAGGCTCCAGAAGAAACGCTGGAGCGGGAAATACGAGAAGAGTTGAACATTAATAGTTTCTCGATTGGCGATATTGTTAGTGCTTGGACGTTCGTTGTCTCAAGGGATGGGAATGATTGCCAGTTTATTGTTCTAGTTTATGCCTGCACGGCCGTTGATGAAATATCATCGCACAGTGAAGAACATATCAGTAAGGGGTGGTTCTCGCTGGAGGAGATAGAAAAGATGGATGTTCGAGATGGGTACAAAAACGCTCTGCGCAAATACTTTTCGCGCCTAAAAACCTAAGATGTAATATGCTTATCTTTATCCCGTTAGAAATACCCCGTCCGCTCTGCGGCGGGGTTAGACTGCCCAATTGCCGCGGGGATTCAAATACCCCGCGGCAATTTCTAACGGGATTTACCTAAACTTAAACCAGCGCTTATTTGCCTCCTGCAGAATCTTTAGGGTTGCTTGCACCGAGAGATTATCAGAGGGCAATAATACCAACCGCCCACCCAGTCGCTCGAGGAGAGGGCTTAAAAATTCATCCGCCCATGAGGGCGATAATGTTAATACGCCGGAAAAATCAATTTCCAACTCTTCGTTTGGCGGCAACTCTAAAAGTGTAGACTGGAACGCCTTGAACGCCTCGCTGCCTAATTCACGGGATATAAGCGTGGTGCCGAATTTTTCTAATTTTACTTTCATATTATTTTTTATTGAGTTATGTTAAAAATTAATTTTTGCCATACAGCCGCGAACTACATTTGGACCGCGAGTAACCCGAAAAGATTTATCGTCGCCCTTTAGATATACTTCCGCATCGCCGCTGGTAAAAAATAGGTCTATCGGATTGGCAAGAACCACTTCCCGAACCAATTTCAGACCATTGCCGCGTTTTTCCGGCGCGCGGCCGGATAAAAATTCTGTAAACGCCACTTCAACCGCCTTCACATGCGTAGATAAATCCGGACGAACGCGGCGCAGTGTTTCTAAAATACCTAAGCCCCGATCTGCAAGAACAATAATGCCTTTTTGGATGTCGTAGCCAAAAAATATCCCCGGCGTATCCGGCCATTTCCCTAAATTGTGAGCGAATGAGTTGTCCCCAATTTCTCCGGCAACCAGAACAATCAAAGAGTATAATTTTTCAAAACCCGGCTTTGCCATAAGCAGGCGCTCCATTTTTACTAATCTTCCTTGAAACATGGAGCTCGTGGGACAGTAAAAAGTGCCGGGGAATTCGGCCCCCTGACTAATCCAATCAGACGCAAACTTAAAAAGATCGCTTGCAAAAATCTCTATATCTTTTTCTCGGTAAAAACGATGCGTACCACCTTCCTTTTTAATCGCAGTTAACTTCCCGCTTTCATCCCAGCGACGAAGCGTATCTATAGAAACGCCTAAAATCTTGGCGGCCTCGCTAATTTTGAGCAGTTTCTCATCCATGGGTATATGTTAGCATAGACCCAAAATCTATGCAATAGTAGCTAAAATCTATGCAATAAACCATTAAACTATGCGAAAATAGACATAATCTATAACTTAGCCGGCGTATAGTGCCGCTTCGCCACGCGTGAGTGGCTTTTTGCCCCAAGTACTATAGACGAGCTGGTCAATTCTTGCCCCGTAGCGAACTGGTATGGGGTTGTTCGCCCCGTAGCCAGCTTGTTGTACTACTGGGTTTTGATTCAAGTTCCATATATTTACCGCCTGTGGACAATTTTCCCTGTCGTGTGCTACAATGCAATTGATCGTAAGATCACTGATTTTAGAGCTAAAGGGCCTCGGAAACGGGGTCTTTTGTGCGTTTACGGGTGTTGTCCTCTTATATACAAGTATGGTATCATACAATTAATATTATGGTTAGAATTGCGCACCCAAAACTTAACGAGCGTTCCTATAAAAACGCCGTCTTATATTTTATCAAGTACTGTAACAACAGGTACTTGCACGCTACGAAGCTTAATAAGCTTTTGTATTATCTTGATTTTATATATTTTCGCGATCACAAAAAATCTGTTACGGGCGATGTGTATATTCATCAAGGGTACGGTCCCGTGCCTTCCCGCGTAGACGAAATACTTGCGGGGCTCAAAAATGAAGGTGCAATTGATACCGAAGCGGTTTCCAACAATGATGCGGAGATGATTAATTTTTCACTGAAAGATGATTCTAAATTTGATGAAACCGTTTTCAGCTCTGATCAAAAAAAACTTCTTAAGCAAATCTGTGACGAGTTCGGGAATTGGCCGACCGAAAAAATCGTTGCCCAGACACACCTTGAGGCCCCTTGGTTTTATTCAAAACCATACGAAGTCGTTGACTACGCCTATGCGCGTGATGTTGATTTCTTCAAATAATGTACCCTATCTATGTCGTGGGTTTATGTTGAACGAGAGCAGTTTGTCCGAATGTGCGAAAAAGTTGGTGTTTTCACGAGAGTGCGCGAGGCAATTAAATCTTGGGCGCCGACCGTAAGCCGGTTTGAACTCTCTCGTCAGAAACTCGTTTTCCGTTCGCCGAAGAATCGCTACGAAGCGTGGGCGGCGGGCATTCCAAATCCAGACAGCAACAGAGGTAAGAGCGGTGGCTATCGCGTCGTGTATTTTCTCGATCTCACTGAAGGTACCATTAATTTAGATTTTATAGAGGAACGCAAAGAGCTTGGTTTTCGTGATGAAGGTAATCGCAAGAAAGAACGCTACAATGGCTACATCCGCGACCTCAAGGAAGAACTGAAAAAGCGGGACGCTTTCTAATGGGGCAGATTCTCTTCTGGCGTTCTAAAATTTCTTGCTTGGATTCGGTTTCCACAACTTTTTAATTAAATGCTTTATGTAAAACCGATTGTTCGAGGGTGGTGAAGTCGGTGGTGGTCGGGAGACCAGCCGAATTCTCGGAAGTGCCCGAGCGAGAGCAAGTTGCTACGGAACGGCTCATAGCCGCGGTCAAAGAGGCTGGATTCACTAATATCCGCCTGCAGCTTGAACCTATAGCCGCCGAAGAAACTCTCGAAAGGGACCAGGTTGTGCTGGTTGCCGACTTCGGGGGAGGTACGACGGATTTCACGATCATGACGCTCTCTCCGGAACGCAGGAACCTGCTCGACCGTAAATCAGACGTCCTCGCCAACGGGGGCGTGTATGTTGGCGGCGACCGCTTCGATTCGCAGATTATGGACCATAAGCTGTTCAAGCACTTCGGGGAGGGAACGACCTTTTCGCCAACCGGGAAAATACTTCCCTTTCCGGTTCACCTCCTCTCCAAGCTACGGAAATGGCAGCTCATCCCGTTTCTCAAGGATAGCCACACACGCCAGATCATCCGCGAGCTACTACAGACCTCCAGCGACGTCGAATCCATCTGCAGACTCCGAACCCTCATTGAGGAGAACCTCGGTTTTGCCCTTTTTCGCTCTATCGAAAAAGCCAAGATCGGCCTCTCTGAGCGGGATCTCGAGGAGATATGGTTCGAAGAGTCCGATATCTCGATCCGCGAGGTTATCACCAGGGCAGAATTCAACATCATCATAGGAGAAGAGGTTCGGGAATTCGACAAGTGCGTCAACCGGGTCATGGAGCGCGCCGGCATCACACTCTCGGACATCGAGGCCGTGTTCGTGACTGGCGGGACATCGCTTGTCCCCCGGGTACACGACTTTCTTAGCGAAAAATTCGGCCACAACAAGATCCGTGCGGGCGACACCTTCACGAGCGTTGTCGCCGGACTGGCCATCAGCTAGCCGCTAACCGCGTGACCAGGAAAGGGCTCCGCGGTACAGCGCAAACCAAGCCCAACCAAGAAAGGAGATGGGTGGTGAATTGGGCAAGCAAGAACACGGGCAGGAGCGCCTAGCGCCCTGCCCAACCCCCTAAGATTATTAGCCCAATCGGGCTAGCGATTTTAGGGGGTTTTATTTTCCTCAACACAAAAACAATAGTGAGTGAGACGGTGGGGTGAATTAGTATTCCCCTACCATCAAAACGGTTCTAACGTCCAAGACTTGTCGGAACCAGCAATGTTTTTTACTTGTGGTGAACCGGTCGAACCATCGGACAGACCGGGAGGCCTTGATTTTTAGCGCCAATCTTATCGTGCTAGTATTATTCCGCCATGGGTCTCAAGAT
Source organism: Candidatus Kerfeldbacteria bacterium (assembly GCA_016214565.1). Taxonomy (NCBI): domain Bacteria; phylum Candidatus Kerfeldiibacteriota; species Candidatus Kerfeldbacteria bacterium. The sequence continues at coordinate 11,945 of JACROE010000003.1, forward strand.
ACTTTTTGCTGCGATCTCTTCCCTGGTCGGGATCGCATGCTTCGTCCCGTACTTGCGGGATATCTTCAAGAACAAAACCAAGCCCCATAGTTATACTTGGCTCGTTTGGACGATTATTCAAATAACCGGCGTCGTGGCGATGCTAAGTGCCGGCGCAAGCATCGGGGTCGCATCGCTGTTGATCGGAGCGATACTTTGCGGATATATTTTCATACTATCCCTGCGATATGGCACTCGGAATATAACGGTGTTTGATACGGTCTGCCTCATTGGGGCGCTAACCGCGATCTTCATCTATGCGTTTCTTCGTAATCCCCTTCTCTCGGTCATTATGATTTCGCTGGTTGATCTAGTCGGATTCCTCCCAACCTTCCGAAAGGCGTACCTGGAACCCGAGAGTGAAACGGCCTCAAATTATTTATTGAGCGGGATCTCCAGCACATTCGCGCTCGGAGCGCTCGTGAATTTCAATATCACCACCTCTCTTTACCTGATAAGTGTGACCGCTACGAATATCGCCTGCGCGGCGCTGATCTGGATCCGCGGTAGGTCAAACAAAGAGTCTATTCCGCCGCACCGTGGTGGGCGATTTTAGGAGAATAAACGTTTTCGCTTATCCCCTCCAGCACTTGCGCTTTCTTGCATTATAGCATAAAATAGATACTGTAAGTAAGGTTTAAGCTAATATACAGACTATATTATGGAAAAAGGCGATTATATCTCAACAATTTTGCGCTCAAAACAGACGGTTTTGTCGGCCAAAAACATAATGTTGCTTTGGGGTGAAGCCAGTTCTGATGCGGCTAGAGTAAGGATCAGCTACTACGCCAAAAACGGAGATCTTTATCGTATTCGCAGAGGTTTTTACGCCAAGGATAAAAATTACAACAAATTTGAGTTGGCGACCAAAATATATACGCCCTCCTATGTGAGCTTCGAAACCGTCCTCGGTCAGGCCGGCATAACCTTTCAGCACTACAATCAAATTTTTGTCGCATCTTATACCAAACGAGAAATCACTGCCGATGGCCAAATATATTCCTATAAGCGAATTAAAGACGTCATTCTCACCGATTCGGCCGGTATTGAGAGCAAGGATAATTACTCTGTCGCAATCCCCGAGCGCGCATTTCTGGATGTGGTCTATTTAAATAAAGATTATCACTTTGACAACCTCGGCCCTTTGAACTGGGACAGAGTATTTGAGATACTTCCTATTTATGGCGGCAATAAACGGATGGAAAAAATGGTCAAGAAATATCGTTCATCCCGTTAGATATCCTTGCATCTAACGGGACAAGGCATTAAATACAGAAACAGAATAAGTTTTATGACGCTCAATACCACAACGCACAAGAATATCCTCATCAAGATCCTTAAGGATATCTATACCGACGGGAGCCTCGGGCCTCTTTTGGGTTTTAAGGGTGGCACGGCGGTTTATCTTTTTTACAATTTGAATCGTTTTTCAGTAGACCTGGATTTCGATTTGCTTGACGCCGAGAAAGAGGACTATGTTTTTGAGCGGGTAAAAAAGATTTTAGAAGATTATGGCACGATAAAAGAGGCGGAGAAGAAACGCTTTAATCTGTTTTATGTTTTGGCTTATGACGACAAGGTTCCGGGCGCCCAGAATATCAAAGTGGAAATAAACCGCCGAGAATTCGGCTCGAAGTATGAAGTAAAATCATACCTCGGTATTTCCATGAAAGTTATGGTGCGGGAGGATATGTTCGCCCACAAACTTTGCGCCATGTACGAGCGGATCGGTAAAACCAACCGCGACGTTTTTGATGTCTGGTATTTCCTGCAGAACGAATGGCCAGTCAATAAGAAAATTGTCGGGGAACGCACTGAAATGGGCTTTAAGGAATTCTTGCAAAAGTGCATCGATTCGCTGGAAAAGATGAGCGACCAAAACATTCTTTCCGGTATGGGCGAGCTTTTGGATGCCAGGCAAAAGGACCGGGTAAAAGCCAAGCTCCGGACCGAGACGATCTTCTTACTGAAGCTAAAATTACAAAACGAAAAATAAGTGGTGCTTTTCGCACAGATAAATTAGATCGTTCCCTGGGGCTAATGTCCCAGGGTCAGGAACATCGCCCCAGCCGCCGCTCCCATAATAATAAAGGTGCCCCAGAGGAACAGGCTGGAAAGCGCACCGCTCTTGTGCGCGCCCATTATTTTCCCATTCCGGGCGATCTTAACGATCAGGAATATCAAGGGGACCGCCGCCACTCCGTTAAAAACGGCGGCAAAAACCAGCGCCTTCATGGGATCAATCCCCAGGAAGTTGATCGCGAGCCCGATCAGGGTGGCAATGGTAATTACTCCATAAAATCCATGAGCCCGCTTTAATTTCAAGTTCAAACCCTCTTTCCAGCCCAGCGCTTCGGAAACCGCATAAGATGCCGAAGCCGACAGCACCGGCACCGCCAAGAATCCCAGGCCCAGGACTCCCAGGGCAAAAATAAGCTTGGCTATAAAGCCCGCGTGGGGAAAGGTATGGACCAGCGGCTCCAGCGCTCGAGCCGCATCGGCTGCAGTGGCAATATTGGTCACGCCATTAGCATTCAACACGGTCGCGGCAACCACGATAATGCACCAGGCGGCGATCTGCGAGGAGAGCATCCCGACAAAGTTGTCGATCCGCAGGTGGCGCAGGAAAGATCTGGTCGGGTGCGGCCCGTCTTTTTTTAGGAGGCCTTTGGCTTTTTCTTCTTCCACCTCTTCGGATGCTTCCCAAAAAAACATGTAAGGCGAGATGGTCGTGCCAAAAACGCCGGTGATAATAAAAAGAAAGGCGAAACTGGGCTCGATATGGGGAATAAATGTCGCCTTAAGCAAGGTTCCCCAGGGTTCCTGGACTATGAATAAGGTCAGCGGGTAGGCCAGCAGGGAAAGCACCAGCCACTTCAAAATTTTGGCGTAGGTTTTATAGGAAATGAATATTTCCAGAACCAAGATCAGGACCGTAAAGGCCAAGGTTAAAACGATGAAATTCACAGGCAGTACGAGTTGCGCCGCGGCACCCATGGCGCCCAGATCCGCCCCGATGTTAATGGTGTTGGCCAGAACCACCAAGAACAGCGCTCCGTAAAGGACCTTTTTGCTGTACTGCTCCTTGATGACTGCGGCGATTCCCCTGCCCGTCACTGCGCCTATCCGGGCACACGCCTCCTGGATGGCGGTCATGAAGGGCAAGAGCAGTAAGACGGTCCATAGTTGCCCATACCCGAACTGGGCTCCGGTTTGGGAATAGGTAGCGATCCCGGAGGGATCGTCGTCCGCGGCGCCGGTAATGACGCCGGGGCCCATTATGCCCAGAAATCTTTTAGCCTTCCTGCTGAACTTGAACATTTATATTATCCCTTCCCGGAAACATAGAAATAATTGTAGCATATAATAACTTCATAATTTAACCCAAATTTCGCATCTATTTGAAAGGGGCGGGATTTTGTCGCGCTTTTAGAGTAACATCATACACAAATGCACATAGTTGATTACTTCCGCCTGCTGAAATTTCGGCATCATATTACCTTCATTTCCGTAATAGTCGGAGCTTTCGCTTTCGCCCCCACGCCGTCCCACTCCCTCCTGGCCTCCCTTTTTATCGTCTATCTTTCTTTTAATGTTCTGCTCTACGGCGGCTTATATACCCTGAACGATTTGAGCGACCTTGACTCCGACCGGGAACATCCCCGGAAGAAAAACCGGCCATTGCCCGCCGGCCGGATAAGCGTTCCCTCGGCGTACGCGTTCGCCCTTACCTTCATTTTGGCCGGGTTGGTCATTGGTTACGTATGTTTCGGGAAGGTGATTCTTCTCATATATCTCGCTTTTTTTCTCATCAATTTATTTTATACCCGCGTCGCCAAAAAAATCCCTTACGTCGAGCTTTTGGTCAACAGTGTTACGCATGCCTTGCGGTTCGTCCTGGGGATAATACTGGTCGCAGCACCAATTCCTTACTTTCTGGTCGGCGCGGTATTCCTCTTGGCCTTTGGCACCGCCTGCGTCCGGAGGATCCTGGAAAGAGACTCTCCAGGATGGGAAACTCGCCGGGCGCTGCGACACTACACCTCCGCCAGGTTGAAAATGCTTCAGGTGATCGCTCTGGGTCTGATCGTAATTATTTCGCTCGTGGATTATCCCCTCCACTCCGCATGGTATGCCGTAATAATCGTCTTATACCTGGTATTGGCTTTTGGAATGTATATCTCCAGGGGTCTGGCCGATTACCTGAAGTGGGTGTATCAGAATTGAAAGGTCTATTGAGGTTCAATCTCCATTTCATATATCGAGGTTCAACCTCCATAAGTTACGACCCGGCGCGGTCCCCTAAATGCGAAACGGACCCGTGTGCCTGGGGCGACGACGGGTCCGCTGATCTTGTTTGTGCCCGGAACTTCATTCCCCCCTCCAGGCTCTGGGGTGGATGCAATGCGCTCGAACCGTACAAAAACTGGCGCTGTTCGGAAACCCCAGGTTTGTCATTCCGGCGAAAGCCGGAATCCAGGTTTTCTTAGTCACTGGATCCCGGGTCAAGCCCGGGATGACACTCGGCAAGCGGGGGAATCAATGTTTCCGAACAGGCGCCTACGCGCTTTGACGCCTTGGCATTTTTTACGCAATATTATTTTAGTAGTTCATCCGGTAAAGGAGGTAGTATCGATGGTGGCACCGCTGATTGTCGCCGTGGAAGGTCTTCCGGGAGCGGGGAAGA